>NZ_JBMHME010000003.1:0-11746 GCF_049179095.1 Plantactinospora sp. WMMB334
AGGTCGGCGCCGATCATTGCCGGCATCTGGATGGACGCGATCGAAGCGTTCGCGTTGGCGCAGGTCAAGGATAGAAGCGCGTTGAACAGGTTGGACAATGCCGAGGCCCGCCTCTCTCGCGCAGCGGCCGACGAACCTGTGTGGCCGTGGATCTTCCGCTTCGATGAACGAAAGCTGGCCGGATTTCGAGCGCAGGTCGCCGGCAGCCTGGGGCGGGTGGGGGTCGCAGAGAACGCACTGCGGATCGCGATCGACCCATATCAGGCGCCGAAGCCCCGTGCGGTGATGGATCTGCTCCGTGCCGACGTGCTCGTTCAATCGGGCAACGTGGATGAGGCATGCCGGGTCGCTACTGAGGCGTTCGACGTGGGAAAGACCTACGGCTCGGAGCGCGTCACCCGCGCCGTAGCCACATTCCGGAACAAGCTTGGCAAACGGCCTGGTCAGGCAGTTGCCGCCCTTGACGAACGCTTGTACTCCACATACAGGGAGGAACCTTGACGCGAGTGGCCGTAAGCGGTCATAGAGGGCTGTCATCCGACGTTGCGGAGCTGGTGGCCGGTGGGATTGACAGGTTGCTGGCGCAGCTTGCCCCTGCCGGTTCACCACTTATCGGAATGTCCTGCCTGGCGGACGGTGCGGACCAGATCTTCGCTACTGCTGTTCTCGGCCGAGGCGGAAGCCTTGAGGTAGTGGTCCCCGCCGAAGAATACCGTGACAGTCTTCCCGAGGCTGCGCGGTCCGGGTACGACGAACTGTTCGGTCGCGCGGGTGTCGTACACAGTTGTGTGCATCGCGCATCAACGGCCGAAGCGCACATGGACGCGAGTCGACTGATGGTCGATCGTGCCGACCATCTCGTGGCGGTGTGGGACGGCGAACCGGCGCGTGCATACGGCGGAACAGCAGACGTTGTGCAATATGCGCGAGAAAGAGGCGTTCCCGTTTTCGTGGTCTGGCCTACCGGGGCGTACCGCGACTGACGTGGCCCGGCCGGTGCGCGGGCGCCGGGTCCTCGGTGCGGAGCGTGTGGAGCGAGAACAGGCCCGCCGTTGCCGCTCAGCCGGCCGTCAGAGGTCGTCCTCGTCGTCCAGCCGGGAGAGCCAGGTGGCGAAGCGCTCCACCGGCGTCTCGAACTCCGGATTCAGGTCGACGAAGTCGCGCAGCCGCGCACCCAGCCACTCCAGGGTGACCGTCTCGGTGCCCCGGCGTTCGACAAGCTCCTCGATGCCTCGGTCGGTGAAGTACACAGCTTCCTCTCCAATGAAAGGAAGGGCCCCTTCATATCGCTTTCTGTATATGAAGGGGCCCTTCCTAACGCCTCTCAGGGGCGGGGCAGGGACGCCTCGATCAGCGCCGTCTGCTCGCCGTCGTGCGTCTTCGCCGAGCCGACCGCCGGGGCCGCCGCCGCCGGCCGGGAGATCCGGCGCAGCCGTACGCCTTCCAGGTGCTCCAGCAGGTTGAGCGCGACGAACGACCAGGCGCCCTGGTTTGCCGGCTCCTCCTGGACCCAGGCGACGTCCTCGGCGTTCGGGTACTGCGCGAGGGCGGCCCGGACCTCCTCCACCGGCAGCGGGTAGAGCTGCTCCATCCGGAGGATCGCGGTGTCGGTGATGCCGCGATCCCCGCGCGCCTGGAGCAGGTCGTAGTAGACCTTGCCGGAGCAGAGCAGCACCCGCTTGACCGACTCGGGCGCCGCCCCGGCGTTGTCGACCAGCACCGGCTGGAAGGTGCCGGTGGTGAAGTCTTCCACGCTGGAGACGCAGAGCTTGTGCCGGAGCAGCGACTTCGGGGTGAAGACCACCAGCGGCTTGCGCTTCGGCGAGAGCGCCTGCCGGCGCAGCAGGTGGAAGTAGTTCGCCGGGGTGCTCGGGATGGCGATCCGCATGTTGTCCTCGGCGCAGAGCTGGAGGAACCGCTCCGGCCGGCCGGAGGTGTGGTCCGGCCCCTGGCCCTCGTGCCCGTGCGGCAGCAGCAGGGTCAGCGCCGACTGCTGGGCCCACTTCACCTCGCCGGAGGAGATGAACTCGTCGACCACCGTCTGCGCGCCGTTGGCGAAGTCGCCGAACTGCGCCTCCCAGAGCACCAGCGCCTCGGGGTTCTCCACCGAGTAGCCGTACTCGAAGCCCATCGCCGCGTACTCGCTGAGCAGCGAGTCGTGCACGAAGAACCGGGCCCGGTCGCCGCCCAGGGTGCTCAGCGGGGCGTGCTCGGCGCCGGTCCGGGAGTCGACGATGACGGCGTGCCGCTGCACGAAGGTGCCGCGCCGGGAGTCCTGGCCGGCGAGCCGGACGGTCACGCCGTCCTGGAGCAGCGCCCCGAAGGCGATGATCTCGCCGAAGCCCCAGTCGATGTTGCCGGACTCGGCCATCCTGGCCCGCCGGTCCAGCAACTGCTGGATCCGCCTGTGCGGGCTGAAGCCGTCGGGCAGGTCGGTGTGCGCCGTACCGACCGCGCGGAGCGCGTCGACGGAGGTGGCGGTCTCCACCTCCGGCTCCGGCTCGGGCTGCCGTCGGGGCCGGCTCGCGGGGCGGGCCGACGAGGCGGCGTCGCGGGTGGCCTTGAAGACCCGCTCCAACTGGGACTGGAAGTCGCGCAGCAGCTCCTCGGCGTCCTCCAGGGTGATGTCGCCGCGCCCGATCAGCTCCTCGGTGTAGAGCTTCCGGACCGACCGCTTGGAGTCGATGATCTTGTACATCAAAGGGTTGGACATGGCCGGGTCGTCGCCCTCGTTGTGCCCGCGCCGCCGGTAGCAGACCATGTCGATCACGACGTCCTTGTTGAACGCCTGGCGGTATTCGAAGGCGAGCCGGGCCACCCGGACCACGGCCTCCGGGTCGTCGCCGTTGACGTGGAAGATCGGTGCCTGGATCATCCGGGCCACGTCGGTGCTGTAGAGGCTCGACCGCGAGTATTCCGGTGCGGTGGTGAAGCCGACCTGGTTGTTCACCACCACGTGCACGGTGCCGCCGGTGCGGTAGCCGCGCAACTGCGACAGGTTGAGCGTCTCGGCGACCACGCCCTGGCCGGCGAAGGCGGCGTCGCCGTGCACCGCCACCGGCAGCACGGTGTAGCCCTCCAGCTTGAGGTCGATCCGGTCCTGCTTGGCCCGGACGATCCCCTCCAGCACCGGGTCGACCGCCTCCAGGTGGGACGGGTTGGCGGTCACCGACACCTTGATCGAGTGCTCGCCGTCCGGCGTGGTGAACTTGCCGGCCTGGCCGAGGTGGTACTTGACGTCGCCGGAGCCCTGCGTCGAGCGCGGGTCGAGGTGTCCCTCGAACTCGGAGAAGATCTTCTCGTACGGCTTGCCGACGATGTTGGCCAGCACGTTGAGCCGGCCCCGGTGGGCCATCCCGATCACGACCTCGTCCAGGTCGTTCTCGGCGGCCGACTCCAGCACCTCGCCGAGGAGCGGGATCAACGACTCGCCGCCCTCCAGCGAGAAGCGCTTCTGGCCGACGTACTTGGTCTGTAGGAAGGTCTCGAACGCCTCGGCCGCGTTGAGCCGGTTGAGCACGTGCTTCTGCTCGTCCGGCGCCGGCTTGGTGTATTTCCGCTCGATCCGCTCCTGGATCCAGCGCCGCTCCTCCGGGTCCTGGATGTGCATGTACTCGATGCCGACCCGGCGGCAGTAGGAGTCCCGGAGCACTCCGAGGACCTCGCGCAGCTTCATCTTCTGCTTGCCGGCGAAGCCGCCGACCGGGAAGGTCCGGTCCAGGTCCCAGAGCGTGAGCCCGTGCTGGAGTACGTCGAGGTCCGGGTGCTTCCGGATCTTGAACTCCAGCGGGTCGGTGTCCGCCATCAGGTGCCCACGGACCCGGTAGGCGTGGACGATCTCGATCACCCGGGCGGTCTTGTTGATCTGCCCCTCGGAGCTGACCGCCACGTCCCGCATCCAGCGCACCGGCTCGTAGGGGATCCGCAGCGAGGTGAAGATCTGGTCGTAGAAGCCGTGCCCGCCGAGGACCAGCTCATGGATGGTCTTGAGGAACTCACCCGACTGCGCGCCCTGGATGATCCGGTGGTCATACGTGCTGGTCAGCGTGATGATCTTGCTGACGGCCAGCTCGGCGAGGGTCTCCTCGGACATCCCCTGGTACGGCGCCGGATACTCCATCGCGCCGACCCCGATGATCGTGCCCTGCCCGACCATCAGCCTCGGCTGCGAGTGCACCGTGCCGATCCCGCCCGGGTTGGTCAGCGAGATCGTCGTGCCGCCGTAGTCCTCCATGGTCAACTCGTTGCGCCGGGCCCGCCGGACGATGTCCTCGTACGCCTGCCAGAACTGCCGGAAGTCCATCTGCTCGCCGGCCTTGATGGACGGCACCACCAGGGTGCGGGAGCCGTCCGGCTTGGCCAGGTCGATCGCGATGCCGAGGTTGACGTGCTCCGGCCTGACCAGCGCCGGCCTGCCGTCGACCTCGGCGAAGGAGTTGTTCATCTCCGGGTGCTCGGCGAGCGCCTTGATCAGGGCCCAGCCGATCAGGTGGGTGAAGCTGACCTTGCCGCCGCGCCCCCGGGCCAGGTGGTTGTTGATGACGATGCGGTTGTCCACCAGCAGCTTGGCCGGGATCGCGCGCACGCTGGTCGCGGTCGGCACCGCCAGCGAGGCGTCCATGTTCTGCACGATCCGGGCGGCGACGCCGCGCAGCGGGGTGGTCTGCGGGCCGGCGGCAGCCGCGCCGTCCGGTGCGGCGGCGGCCTTCGACGTACCCGTGCCCTTCGGTGCGCCCGTACCCTTCGTCGTCGCGCCGGCCTTCGGCGTCTCGGCGGTCTTCGTCGTCTCGGCGGCCTTCGACGCGTCGGCGCTCTTCGGCGTCGCGGCGGTGGTCTTCGCGGCGGTCGTGGTCTTCGGGCTCGCGCTCGGCTTGGCCCCGGCGGAAGCCCTGCCGTCCGGCTTCGGCCGGGTCGTGGCGGTGGCCTCCGGCGTCGGGGTGCCAGACCTGGCCGGCGTGGCGTCGGCCTTCGCCGGGCGGGCGGGCGCCGGCTGCTCGGCGGTCGCGGCGGAGCCACCGGCACCGGTCACCGTGCTGTCACCGGCACCGCCGCCGTCCGGGCCGGCCTGCCCGGCGTTCGGTCGGTAGTCGGCGAAGAAGTCGTGCCATGCTGGATCGACGCTGGCGGGGTCGGCGAGGTAACGCTGGTACATTTCCTCGACGATCCACTCGTTGGGGCCGAACCCCGCCAGTGGATTGTCCTGCGAAGTCTGCTGGGTCGACACGGCCGGTAATCGCCTCTTTCACGCGGGTCGTATGTCACGCGGTCTCCTGCCACCCGGGCCGGGGGGCTGCGTCGAAAGACGCGTCCAAGGCTACGCCGTGCGGTAACCGACAGCATTGTCGCATCGGACCCGTGTCGTGTTTCACAGGTTTTGCGAGTTGTCGGCTGATCGGTAACAAGGAACCCGGCCGGGCCGGTAACGAGGAACCCGACCGGGATCGATGACCCCGGCCGGGTTCCGGTGAACTGTCTAGCCCTGCCCGAGGGTCAGGAGACGTCGCGCTTCCGCATGATCAGCGTGCCGATGGTGCCGGTCACCACCGCGTAGGCGATCATGACGGCGGCACCCGCCCAGCGGGGCGGGCTGCCCGGCAGGTCGGTGCCGGTGGCCATCAACTGGGAGGCCAGCGACGGCACGATCAACTGAAGGTTGTTGATCCAGTCGCCGAACCGGTCGGCCAGGATCGACAGCACGATGATCGCCCCGATGTAGCCGGCGAGGTAGACCAGCAGCGCCGTGACGGTGGCGCCGATCTGGCTGCGGATCAACACCCCGAACCCGATGCCGAAGACGGCCCAGAGCAGGTAGGCGAGCCCGTTGAGCCCGATCGCCTGCCACACCGCGCCGACGCCGAGCTGGCTCGACACGTCCAGGCTGCCCAGGATGAGTGGGGTGAACACCAGGTTGAGACCGGTGGTGACGACCCAGAAGAGCAGCCCCAGGATGCCGGCGGCGACCAGCTTCGCCAGCACCACGGCGGTCCGGTGCGGCGTGGTCAGGAACGTCGTGGTGGCGGTCTGGTGCTGGAACTCGTTGGTGACCACGAGCACACCGAGCAGCATCACGATCAGCACGCCGAAGAACTGGCCGTTGGTGTAGAGATTCGCCGCCACGTTGACGTGCTCCCCGGCCGCCTGGAACTGCGGGTTCTGCGCGTCCGCCTCGGGCACGCCGACGCCGGCCGGATCGAGCAGGGCCTGGGACTGGAAATAGTTGATCAGCAGGGTCAGCCCCCAGAGGGGCAGCGTGATCAGGGCAAAGACCCACCAGGTGTTCGTGGTGCGGATCTTCAGCAGCTCGGAGCGGACCAGGTTCATCGGATCCCCGCCTTTCCGGCCGTCAGCTCCAGGAAGACGCCCTCCAGGTCCGGGCGCTCGGTGGTCAGCTCGTGCAGCTCGACCTTTGCCGCCAGCGCGGCCCGGCCCACCGTCGGGGCGTCCGCCCCCTCGACCAGCAGCAGGCCGTCGTCACTCCGGGTCACCGTGGCGCCGTTGCCGGTCAGCGCGGCGGCCAGCTCGTCGCCCTGCGGGGTCCGGACCCGGACCCGGCCCGTCTGGGCCATCGAGCCGACCACCTCGTCGATGCGGCCCTGCCGGACCAGCTTGCCGGCAGCGATGATCACCACGTCGTCGGCGAGCAACTGCATCTCGGAGAGCAGGTGGCTGGAGACCAGCACCGTACGCCCCTCGGCGGCGAGCGCCTTGAGGAAGCCGCGCATCCAGCGGATGCCCTCCGGGTCGAGCCCGTTCGCCGGCTCGTCCAGGATCAGCACCCGGGGATCACCGAGCATGGCGGCGGCGATGCCGAGCCGCTGCCTCATCCCCAGCGAGTAGCCCTTGAACTTCCGCTTGGCGGCCGGGGTGAGCCCGACCAGGGCGAGCGCCTCGTCGGCCCGCTGCTTCGGCAGCCCGGCGGCGGCACAGGTCACCCGCAGGTGGTTGACCCCGGTGCGGCCCTTGTGCGCACTCGACGCCTCCAGCACCGCCCCGACGTGCCGGATCGGTTGCGACAGGTCCGCGTACCGGGCGCCGCCGATGGTCGCGCTGCCCGCCGTCGGCGTGACAAGGTTGAGCAGCATCCGCAGCGTGGTCGTCTTGCCGGCACCGTTCGGGCCCAGGAAGCCGGTGACCCGGCCCGGCTCGACGCTGAACGACAGGTTGTCGACCGCGCGGACATTGCGATAGACCTTCGTAAGACCGGAGACCACTATCTGGCCGCTTCCGGCTGTTGGGCTCAGTCGCCCGTCGGACATGTCTCTCCCTCCGTGAGGCGTCGCCGTGCCGGCCACGCCGTCACCCAGCGTCGACAATCTGAGCCGCGCGGTCAATCGGGATCATTGCGTACCCGGTCCTCATCCCTGGGCAGGAGCCCGTCCTCCTCGAGCACGAGCCGCGCGGTGTGCGGAGGAGGGGCGAAATTTACCAGCTCGGACGCCCCCTGCGGGGGAGGTCGCGATTCTTGCCCGCCGGCCGGGCGCCGCGACCACATCCCGTTCACCGTTTCGACACGCCACCGGCCGTCAGCCGACACGTCCAGGGCAGGCCGGGGGCCTACACAGAGACCATGGCCGTTCTGCTCACCGCCCCGGCACAAACCGGGACCAGCGGATACACCCTGCTGATCGCCGAGGGCGCATCGCAGGTAGCCGCCGCACAACGACTCCGGCACGCCGTGTTCGTCGACGAGTTCGGCGCAAACCTCCGCTCGCCGACCCCCGGACTCGATGTCGACGATCTCGACAGGTACTGCGAGCACCTCATCGTCCGGGAGGACCGGTCCGGGGCGGTGGTCGGCACGTACCGGATGCTCCTGCCGGACCGGGCGGCCCGCGCCGGCCGGCGGTACGCCGAGGGCGAGTTCGACCTCTCCCCGCTCGCGCCGCTCCGCGACGAGGTGGTCGAGATCGGCCGATCCTGCGTCGACCCGGCGCACCGGTCCGGCGCCGTGATCAACCTGATGTGGGCCGGTATCGCGCGTTACCTGCAACTGCGCGGCCTCCGCTGGCTCGCCGGCTGCGCCTCGGTGCCGCTGCACGACGGTGGCGCGACCGCGCTCGGGGTCTGGGCGGAGGTGCGGCGGCGTCACCTCTCGCCGCCGCCGATGCGGGTCCGGCCGCACCGACCCTGGCTCGCCGAGCCGGCCGCCGCGGCCGCGCTGGCCTCCGCCGAGGCGGCCGCCGCCACCGGCGCGGCTCCGGCCGCCACCGGCGGCCGGGTGGCGATGCCGCCGCTGCTCCGCGGCTATCTGCGGCTGGGCGCCTGGGTCTGCGGAGAGCCGGCGTACGACCCCGAGTTCGACGTGGCCGACCTCTACGTCCTGCTCTCGATGGACCGGATGCCCGACCGGTACCGCCGGCACTTCCTCGGCCCGGACCGATGAGCACCCGGATCGCGCCGGCCCCGACCCGACCGGACCCGAGCGCCGCCCCGACACCCGACCGACCGCAGCCCGGCCCCGGTCCTGCCTCTGCCGTTCCGGTCTCTGCCGTTCCGGTCTCTGCCGTTCCGGCCACTTCCGCTCTGGCCTCCTCCGGGACCGCGCGCCAGCGCAGGTCGCTGTGGCGGCCGCAGTCCACCTGCGGGCCGGCCTGCCTGCCGGCGCCGGGGGAGACGCCGAGGGTCTCCGGAGCGCGCCAACTGGTCCGGCTGGTGGCGCTCGTCGGTGCCCTGCTCTTCGGCGCGCTGTTGCTGCCGGTGCTTCCGGTCCTGTCCCGGGCCGGCCGGCAGGTCGCCGGGCGGAGGTGGGCCCGCATGGTGTTGCGGGCCGGCGGCATCCGCCTCGACGTGCGGGGTCGGCCGCCGCAGCGACGGGCGCTGCTGGTGGCCAACCACGTCTCCTGGCTGGACGTCCTCGCCATCCTCGCCGTCACCCCGGCCCGGTTGCTGGCCAAGCACGAGGTGCGCCGCTGGCCGCTGATCGGGCCGCTGGCGGCGCTCGGCGGGACGGTCTTCATCGACCGGACCCGGCCGCGGACGCTGCCGGAGACGGTGGCACAGGTGGCGGAGGTGCTCCGGGTCGACGGCGTGGTCGCGGTCTTCCCGGAGGGTACGACCTGGTGCGGCCTGCCCCGGCGGGCGATCGGTTGCGGCGGGGCGGTCCCGTTCCGCCCGGCGCTCTTCCAGGCCGCGATCGACGCGGCGGCACCGGTGGTGCCGGTACGCCTCACCTACCGCCTCGCGCCGGTCGGGTCGGCCGGGGCGCTCGCCACCGGCTCCGGGGCGGCCGGGGCGGGGGCCGGGGACACCACGGCACCGGCCTTCCTGGCCGAGGAGAGCCTCTACACCTCGGTACGCCGGACGCTGGCGCTGCGCGGCCTGGTGGTGACCCTCACGGTCGTCGACGAGCCGTGGGCCGACGGCACCGTGGACCGGCGCCGACTCGCCGCGGCGGCACAATCGGCGGTACGCGGCACCGCCGTACCCGCCGGTGCTGCCGGGGGACCCGCAGTGCCCGCCGGTGCCGCCGTCGCCGAGCCTCCGGGGGATACGGTGCCGCTGGAACTGGCGGCCTGAGCCCCGAGGTCGCTGCCCGCCGAAGGTCGACGTCGCTCCCCACCGAAGGCCGACGTCGCTCCCCGCCGAGCTGGCGACCTGGCGCCGCTGCTCGCTCTGCGGACGCGTGGGCGTTCTTTTCGGCAACGCGATGTATCGCGTTATCGTGGTGGGACGCACGTCCGCCGTCCGTGCCCGCGCCCTGCCGGCCGGATCGGCCAGCAACCGGAGCGAGGCGATATGACGACCGTGTTCGGCCACGGCCGGCTCCGGCTCTATCTGCTGAAGCTGCTCGACGGTGGGCCTCGGCACGGCTACGAGCTGATCCGGCTGCTCGAGGAGCGCTTTCTCGGGCTGTACGCGCCGAGCGCCGGCACGATCTATCCCCGCCTCGCCCGCCTGGAGGCCGAGGGGCTTGTCACACACGACGCGGTCGGCGGCCGGAAGGTCTACCGGATCACCGAGGAGGGTCGGGCCGAGCTGCTGCGGCGGGCCGACGAGCTGGCCAGGCTGGAGTTTGAGATCCGCGCCTCGGTCTCGGACCTGACGCGGCTGGCGGGTGCGATCCGGTCCGAGGTACGCGGCTCGGTCCGCGATCTCAAGCAGGAGCTGCGGGCCGCCCTCCGACAGACCCGCCGGGGCGCCGGGGCGTGGGATCCGGGCGCGACGCGCCAGGACGCGCCGACGGGTGCCGGCGCGGAAACCGGAGCGGGACCAGGGGCCGGCACGGGAACGGGCGGCGGCGCGGCAACGGCTGCCGGTCCGGCAACAGGCGGCGGAGCGGGAAGAGGTGCCGGTGCGGCCGGAGACTGTCCGCCGGGACCGCACGCCGAGGAGTGGGCGGCCGGCGACCGGGCGAACCGGGCACAGGGGGACGATCCCGGCGACGAGTTCGACCGGGAGCTGCTGGCCTTCGTCGCCGAGGTACGCGCGCTGGCCCGCAGCGGCCACTTCACGGAGAACCAGCTGCGTACGGCGGCCCGGGTGCTCAACGGGGCCCTGGACGGGCTGCGCCGGCTGCTGCGCTGACCGCGGGAACGGCACGGTGCCGACTCTCAGAAAACTTTCAGGGGTTGCTCAGCCGAGCCGCAGCGGAAACACGGATGATGGCCAGATGGCAGCGACAACCCAGTGCGAGGCCCGGCTACTCGTCGTGGAGGACGACCCGAACATCCTCGAGCTGCTCTCCGCCAGTCTGAGGTTCGCCGGCTTCGACGTGGCCACCGCCACCAGCGGGAGCGCGGCGGTCAGCGCGGCGAAGGAGCGGCGCCCCGACCTGGTCGTCCTCGACGTCATGCTGCCCGACCTCGACGGTTTCGAAGTGATCCGGCTGCTCCGGGAGGGTGGCACCCGTACCCCGGTGGTCTTCCTCACCGCCCGGGACGCGACCGACGACAAGATCCGCGGGTTGACCCTCGGCGGCGACGACTACGTCACCAAGCCGTTCAGCCTGGAGGAGCTGACCGCCCGGATCCGGGCGGTGCTGCGGCGGACCGCGACCGGTGAGCACGCCCCGTCCCGGCTCACCTTCGCCGACCTGGAGCTGGACGAGGAGACCCACGAGGTGCACCGGGCCGGCAAGCGGGTGCAGCTCTCGCCGACCGAGTTCAAGCTGCTGCGCTACCTGATGCTCAACGCCAACCGGGTGCTCTCCAAGGCGCAGATCCTGGACCACGTCTGGAACTACGACTTCCGGGGCGACGACAACATCGTGGAGTCCTACATCTCCTACCTACGGCGCAAGGTCGACACCACCCAGCCCCGGCTGATCCACACCCTGCGTGGGGTCGGCTACGTGCTCCGCAAGCCGGCGGCGTGAATGCCGCTCTGCCGCTGAAGGGGCGGCTGCGGGCCACCCCGCTGCGGATCAAGCTGGTCGCCGCCGTCCTCGTCCTGGTCGCCGCCGCGCTGGTGGTGATCAGCGTGATGACGGCCTTCTTCCTGCGCAGTTACCTGGTCGGCCGGATCGACGACCAGCTCCAGGACTTCACCCGCCAGTCGAACGGAGAGCTGTTCGACCGGCTCCAGCGCGACCCGGAGACCGGGCGGCCGACGCTGCCCACCGACTATCTGGTGGTGCTGGTCAGCCAGCGGGACCGCAACTACATCCCGCTCTACGACGATCATGCGCTGGACGTGCCGAACCTGCCCGGCACGCTCAGCGACGCCGCCTGGTACAACCGGCACGCCGACCGGAAGATCTTCACCGTCGCGTCGAGCGACCGGCAGTACCGCTGGCGGATGATGATCG
>NZ_JBMHME010000004.1:0-19851 GCF_049179095.1 Plantactinospora sp. WMMB334
TCGGTGTCCGCCATCAGGTGCCCACGGACCCGGTAGGCGTGGACGATCTCGATCACCCGGGCGGTCTTGTTGATCTGCCCCTCGGAGCTGACCGCCACGTCCCGCATCCAGCGCACCGGCTCGTAGGGGATCCGCAGCGAGGTGAAGATCTGGTCGTAGAAGCCGTGCCCGCCGAGGACCAGCTCATGGATGGTCTTGAGGAACTCACCCGACTGCGCGCCCTGGATGATCCGGTGGTCATACGTGCTGGTCAGCGTGATGATCTTGCTGACGGCCAGCTCGGCGAGGGTCTCCTCGGACATCCCCTGGTACGGCGCCGGATACTCCATCGCGCCGACCCCGATGATCGTGCCCTGCCCGACCATCAGCCTCGGCTGCGAGTGCACCGTGCCGATCCCGCCCGGGTTGGTCAGCGAGATCGTCGTGCCGCCGTAGTCCTCCATGGTCAACTCGTTGCGCCGGGCCCGCCGGACGATGTCCTCGTACGCCTGCCAGAACTGCCGGAAGTCCATCTGCTCGCCGGCCTTGATGGACGGCACCACCAGGGTGCGGGAGCCGTCCGGCTTGGCCAGGTCGATCGCGATGCCGAGGTTGACGTGCTCCGGCCTGACCAGCGCCGGCCTGCCGTCGACCTCGGCGAAGGAGTTGTTCATCTCCGGGTGCTCGGCGAGCGCCTTGATCAGGGCCCAGCCGATCAGGTGGGTGAAGCTGACCTTGCCGCCGCGCCCCCGGGCCAGGTGGTTGTTGATGACGATGCGGTTGTCCACCAGCAGCTTGGCCGGGATCGCGCGCACGCTGGTCGCGGTCGGCACCGCCAGCGAGGCGTCCATGTTCTGCACGATCCGGGCGGCGACGCCGCGCAGCGGGGTGGTCTGCGGGCCGGCGGCAGCCGCGCCGTCCGGTGCGGCGGCGGCCTTCGACGTACCCGTGCCCTTCGGTGCGCCCGTACCCTTCGTCGTCGCGCCGGCCTTCGGCGTCTCGGCGGTCTTCGTCGTCTCGGCGGCCTTCGACGCGTCGGCGCTCTTCGGCGTCGCGGCGGTGGTCTTCGCGGCGGTCGTGGTCTTCGGGCTCGCGCTCGGCTTGGCCCCGGCGGAAGCCCTGCCGTCCGGCTTCGGCCGGGTCGTGGCGGTGGCCTCCGGCGTCGGGGTGCCAGACCTGGCCGGCGTGGCGTCGGCCTTCGCCGGGCGGGCGGGCGCCGGCTGCTCGGCGGTCGCGGCGGAGCCACCGGCACCGGTCACCGTGCTGTCACCGGCACCGCCGCCGTCCGGGCCGGCCTGCCCGGCGTTCGGTCGGTAGTCGGCGAAGAAGTCGTGCCATGCTGGATCGACGCTGGCGGGGTCGGCGAGGTAACGCTGGTACATTTCCTCGACGATCCACTCGTTGGGGCCGAACCCCGCCAGTGGATTGTCCTGCGAAGTCTGCTGGGTCGACACGGCCGGTAATCGCCTCTTTCACGCGGGTCGTATGTCACGCGGTCTCCTGCCACCCGGGCCGGGGGGCTGCGTCGAAAGACGCGTCCAAGGCTACGCCGTGCGGTAACCGACAGCATTGTCGCATCGGACCCGTGTCGTGTTTCACAGGTTTTGCGAGTTGTCGGCTGATCGGTAACAAGGAACCCGGCCGGGCCGGTAACGAGGAACCCGACCGGGATCGATGACCCCGGCCGGGTTCCGGTGAACTGTCTAGCCCTGCCCGAGGGTCAGGAGACGTCGCGCTTCCGCATGATCAGCGTGCCGATGGTGCCGGTCACCACCGCGTAGGCGATCATGACGGCGGCACCCGCCCAGCGGGGCGGGCTGCCCGGCAGGTCGGTGCCGGTGGCCATCAACTGGGAGGCCAGCGACGGCACGATCAACTGAAGGTTGTTGATCCAGTCGCCGAACCGGTCGGCCAGGATCGACAGCACGATGATCGCCCCGATGTAGCCGGCGAGGTAGACCAGCAGCGCCGTGACGGTGGCGCCGATCTGGCTGCGGATCAACACCCCGAACCCGATGCCGAAGACGGCCCAGAGCAGGTAGGCGAGCCCGTTGAGCCCGATCGCCTGCCACACCGCGCCGACGCCGAGCTGGCTCGACACGTCCAGGCTGCCCAGGATGAGTGGGGTGAACACCAGGTTGAGACCGGTGGTGACGACCCAGAAGAGCAGCCCCAGGATGCCGGCGGCGACCAGCTTCGCCAGCACCACGGCGGTCCGGTGCGGCGTGGTCAGGAACGTCGTGGTGGCGGTCTGGTGCTGGAACTCGTTGGTGACCACGAGCACACCGAGCAGCATCACGATCAGCACGCCGAAGAACTGGCCGTTGGTGTAGAGATTCGCCGCCACGTTGACGTGCTCCCCGGCCGCCTGGAACTGCGGGTTCTGCGCGTCCGCCTCGGGCACGCCGACGCCGGCCGGATCGAGCAGGGCCTGGGACTGGAAATAGTTGATCAGCAGGGTCAGCCCCCAGAGGGGCAGCGTGATCAGGGCAAAGACCCACCAGGTGTTCGTGGTGCGGATCTTCAGCAGCTCGGAGCGGACCAGGTTCATCGGATCCCCGCCTTTCCGGCCGTCAGCTCCAGGAAGACGCCCTCCAGGTCCGGGCGCTCGGTGGTCAGCTCGTGCAGCTCGACCTTTGCCGCCAGCGCGGCCCGGCCCACCGTCGGGGCGTCCGCCCCCTCGACCAGCAGCAGGCCGTCGTCACTCCGGGTCACCGTGGCGCCGTTGCCGGTCAGCGCGGCGGCCAGCTCGTCGCCCTGCGGGGTCCGGACCCGGACCCGGCCCGTCTGGGCCATCGAGCCGACCACCTCGTCGATGCGGCCCTGCCGGACCAGCTTGCCGGCAGCGATGATCACCACGTCGTCGGCGAGCAACTGCATCTCGGAGAGCAGGTGGCTGGAGACCAGCACCGTACGCCCCTCGGCGGCGAGCGCCTTGAGGAAGCCGCGCATCCAGCGGATGCCCTCCGGGTCGAGCCCGTTCGCCGGCTCGTCCAGGATCAGCACCCGGGGATCACCGAGCATGGCGGCGGCGATGCCGAGCCGCTGCCTCATCCCCAGCGAGTAGCCCTTGAACTTCCGCTTGGCGGCCGGGGTGAGCCCGACCAGGGCGAGCGCCTCGTCGGCCCGCTGCTTCGGCAGCCCGGCGGCGGCACAGGTCACCCGCAGGTGGTTGACCCCGGTGCGGCCCTTGTGCGCACTCGACGCCTCCAGCACCGCCCCGACGTGCCGGATCGGTTGCGACAGGTCCGCGTACCGGGCGCCGCCGATGGTCGCGCTGCCCGCCGTCGGCGTGACAAGGTTGAGCAGCATCCGCAGCGTGGTCGTCTTGCCGGCACCGTTCGGGCCCAGGAAGCCGGTGACCCGGCCCGGCTCGACGCTGAACGACAGGTTGTCGACCGCGCGGACATTGCGATAGACCTTCGTAAGACCGGAGACCACTATCTGGCCGCTTCCGGCTGTTGGGCTCAGTCGCCCGTCGGACATGTCTCTCCCTCCGTGAGGCGTCGCCGTGCCGGCCACGCCGTCACCCAGCGTCGACAATCTGAGCCGCGCGGTCAATCGGGATCATTGCGTACCCGGTCCTCATCCCTGGGCAGGAGCCCGTCCTCCTCGAGCACGAGCCGCGCGGTGTGCGGAGGAGGGGCGAAATTTACCAGCTCGGACGCCCCCTGCGGGGGAGGTCGCGATTCTTGCCCGCCGGCCGGGCGCCGCGACCACATCCCGTTCACCGTTTCGACACGCCACCGGCCGTCAGCCGACACGTCCAGGGCAGGCCGGGGGCCTACACAGAGACCATGGCCGTTCTGCTCACCGCCCCGGCACAAACCGGGACCAGCGGATACACCCTGCTGATCGCCGAGGGCGCATCGCAGGTAGCCGCCGCACAACGACTCCGGCACGCCGTGTTCGTCGACGAGTTCGGCGCAAACCTCCGCTCGCCGACCCCCGGACTCGATGTCGACGATCTCGACAGGTACTGCGAGCACCTCATCGTCCGGGAGGACCGGTCCGGGGCGGTGGTCGGCACGTACCGGATGCTCCTGCCGGACCGGGCGGCCCGCGCCGGCCGGCGGTACGCCGAGGGCGAGTTCGACCTCTCCCCGCTCGCGCCGCTCCGCGACGAGGTGGTCGAGATCGGCCGATCCTGCGTCGACCCGGCGCACCGGTCCGGCGCCGTGATCAACCTGATGTGGGCCGGTATCGCGCGTTACCTGCAACTGCGCGGCCTCCGCTGGCTCGCCGGCTGCGCCTCGGTGCCGCTGCACGACGGTGGCGCGACCGCGCTCGGGGTCTGGGCGGAGGTGCGGCGGCGTCACCTCTCGCCGCCGCCGATGCGGGTCCGGCCGCACCGACCCTGGCTCGCCGAGCCGGCCGCCGCGGCCGCGCTGGCCTCCGCCGAGGCGGCCGCCGCCACCGGCGCGGCTCCGGCCGCCACCGGCGGCCGGGTGGCGATGCCGCCGCTGCTCCGCGGCTATCTGCGGCTGGGCGCCTGGGTCTGCGGAGAGCCGGCGTACGACCCCGAGTTCGACGTGGCCGACCTCTACGTCCTGCTCTCGATGGACCGGATGCCCGACCGGTACCGCCGGCACTTCCTCGGCCCGGACCGATGAGCACCCGGATCGCGCCGGCCCCGACCCGACCGGACCCGAGCGCCGCCCCGACACCCGACCGACCGCAGCCCGGCCCCGGTCCTGCCTCTGCCGTTCCGGTCTCTGCCGTTCCGGTCTCTGCCGTTCCGGCCACTTCCGCTCTGGCCTCCTCCGGGACCGCGCGCCAGCGCAGGTCGCTGTGGCGGCCGCAGTCCACCTGCGGGCCGGCCTGCCTGCCGGCGCCGGGGGAGACGCCGAGGGTCTCCGGAGCGCGCCAACTGGTCCGGCTGGTGGCGCTCGTCGGTGCCCTGCTCTTCGGCGCGCTGTTGCTGCCGGTGCTTCCGGTCCTGTCCCGGGCCGGCCGGCAGGTCGCCGGGCGGAGGTGGGCCCGCATGGTGTTGCGGGCCGGCGGCATCCGCCTCGACGTGCGGGGTCGGCCGCCGCAGCGACGGGCGCTGCTGGTGGCCAACCACGTCTCCTGGCTGGACGTCCTCGCCATCCTCGCCGTCACCCCGGCCCGGTTGCTGGCCAAGCACGAGGTGCGCCGCTGGCCGCTGATCGGGCCGCTGGCGGCGCTCGGCGGGACGGTCTTCATCGACCGGACCCGGCCGCGGACGCTGCCGGAGACGGTGGCACAGGTGGCGGAGGTGCTCCGGGTCGACGGCGTGGTCGCGGTCTTCCCGGAGGGTACGACCTGGTGCGGCCTGCCCCGGCGGGCGATCGGTTGCGGCGGGGCGGTCCCGTTCCGCCCGGCGCTCTTCCAGGCCGCGATCGACGCGGCGGCACCGGTGGTGCCGGTACGCCTCACCTACCGCCTCGCGCCGGTCGGGTCGGCCGGGGCGCTCGCCACCGGCTCCGGGGCGGCCGGGGCGGGGGCCGGGGACACCACGGCACCGGCCTTCCTGGCCGAGGAGAGCCTCTACACCTCGGTACGCCGGACGCTGGCGCTGCGCGGCCTGGTGGTGACCCTCACGGTCGTCGACGAGCCGTGGGCCGACGGCACCGTGGACCGGCGCCGACTCGCCGCGGCGGCACAATCGGCGGTACGCGGCACCGCCGTACCCGCCGGTGCTGCCGGGGGACCCGCAGTGCCCGCCGGTGCCGCCGTCGCCGAGCCTCCGGGGGATACGGTGCCGCTGGAACTGGCGGCCTGAGCCCCGAGGTCGCTGCCCGCCGAAGGTCGACGTCGCTCCCCACCGAAGGCCGACGTCGCTCCCCGCCGAGCTGGCGACCTGGCGCCGCTGCTCGCTCTGCGGACGCGTGGGCGTTCTTTTCGGCAACGCGATGTATCGCGTTATCGTGGTGGGACGCACGTCCGCCGTCCGTGCCCGCGCCCTGCCGGCCGGATCGGCCAGCAACCGGAGCGAGGCGATATGACGACCGTGTTCGGCCACGGCCGGCTCCGGCTCTATCTGCTGAAGCTGCTCGACGGTGGGCCTCGGCACGGCTACGAGCTGATCCGGCTGCTCGAGGAGCGCTTTCTCGGGCTGTACGCGCCGAGCGCCGGCACGATCTATCCCCGCCTCGCCCGCCTGGAGGCCGAGGGGCTTGTCACACACGACGCGGTCGGCGGCCGGAAGGTCTACCGGATCACCGAGGAGGGTCGGGCCGAGCTGCTGCGGCGGGCCGACGAGCTGGCCAGGCTGGAGTTTGAGATCCGCGCCTCGGTCTCGGACCTGACGCGGCTGGCGGGTGCGATCCGGTCCGAGGTACGCGGCTCGGTCCGCGATCTCAAGCAGGAGCTGCGGGCCGCCCTCCGACAGACCCGCCGGGGCGCCGGGGCGTGGGATCCGGGCGCGACGCGCCAGGACGCGCCGACGGGTGCCGGCGCGGAAACCGGAGCGGGACCAGGGGCCGGCACGGGAACGGGCGGCGGCGCGGCAACGGCTGCCGGTCCGGCAACAGGCGGCGGAGCGGGAAGAGGTGCCGGTGCGGCCGGAGACTGTCCGCCGGGACCGCACGCCGAGGAGTGGGCGGCCGGCGACCGGGCGAACCGGGCACAGGGGGACGATCCCGGCGACGAGTTCGACCGGGAGCTGCTGGCCTTCGTCGCCGAGGTACGCGCGCTGGCCCGCAGCGGCCACTTCACGGAGAACCAGCTGCGTACGGCGGCCCGGGTGCTCAACGGGGCCCTGGACGGGCTGCGCCGGCTGCTGCGCTGACCGCGGGAACGGCACGGTGCCGACTCTCAGAAAACTTTCAGGGGTTGCTCAGCCGAGCCGCAGCGGAAACACGGATGATGGCCAGATGGCAGCGACAACCCAGTGCGAGGCCCGGCTACTCGTCGTGGAGGACGACCCGAACATCCTCGAGCTGCTCTCCGCCAGTCTGAGGTTCGCCGGCTTCGACGTGGCCACCGCCACCAGCGGGAGCGCGGCGGTCAGCGCGGCGAAGGAGCGGCGCCCCGACCTGGTCGTCCTCGACGTCATGCTGCCCGACCTCGACGGTTTCGAAGTGATCCGGCTGCTCCGGGAGGGTGGCACCCGTACCCCGGTGGTCTTCCTCACCGCCCGGGACGCGACCGACGACAAGATCCGCGGGTTGACCCTCGGCGGCGACGACTACGTCACCAAGCCGTTCAGCCTGGAGGAGCTGACCGCCCGGATCCGGGCGGTGCTGCGGCGGACCGCGACCGGTGAGCACGCCCCGTCCCGGCTCACCTTCGCCGACCTGGAGCTGGACGAGGAGACCCACGAGGTGCACCGGGCCGGCAAGCGGGTGCAGCTCTCGCCGACCGAGTTCAAGCTGCTGCGCTACCTGATGCTCAACGCCAACCGGGTGCTCTCCAAGGCGCAGATCCTGGACCACGTCTGGAACTACGACTTCCGGGGCGACGACAACATCGTGGAGTCCTACATCTCCTACCTACGGCGCAAGGTCGACACCACCCAGCCCCGGCTGATCCACACCCTGCGTGGGGTCGGCTACGTGCTCCGCAAGCCGGCGGCGTGAATGCCGCTCTGCCGCTGAAGGGGCGGCTGCGGGCCACCCCGCTGCGGATCAAGCTGGTCGCCGCCGTCCTCGTCCTGGTCGCCGCCGCGCTGGTGGTGATCAGCGTGATGACGGCCTTCTTCCTGCGCAGTTACCTGGTCGGCCGGATCGACGACCAGCTCCAGGACTTCACCCGCCAGTCGAACGGAGAGCTGTTCGACCGGCTCCAGCGCGACCCGGAGACCGGGCGGCCGACGCTGCCCACCGACTATCTGGTGGTGCTGGTCAGCCAGCGGGACCGCAACTACATCCCGCTCTACGACGATCATGCGCTGGACGTGCCGAACCTGCCCGGCACGCTCAGCGACGCCGCCTGGTACAACCGGCACGCCGACCGGAAGATCTTCACCGTCGCGTCGAGCGACCGGCAGTACCGCTGGCGGATGATGATCGTGCGCGGTACGGACGGCAGCTTCCTCGCCGTCGGGCAGCACCTCACCGAGGTCGACCTGGCGGTCAAGGAGCTGATCTGGATCGACGTGCTGGTCGGCGGATCTGTGCTGATCACCCTCGCGGCGGCGGGGGCGGCGATCGTGCGTACCAGTCTGAGACCGCTGGTGGAGATCGAGCGGACCGCGGCGGCCATCGCCGGCGGCGACCTGTCCCGCCGGGTGCCCGATCCGGAGCCGGGCGAGATCGAGGCGAAGACCGAGCTCGGCCGGCTCTCCCGGACCCTGAACACCATGCTCAGCCAGATCGAGATGGCCTTCACCGCCCGGGCCGCCTCCGAGGCGGCGGCCCGGGCGGCCGAGTCGAACGCGCGCGGCGCGGAGGCGGCGGCCCGCAACGCCGCACTGGCCGCCCAGGCGTCGGAGTCGCGGTCCCGGCGCTCCGAGGAGCGGATGCGGCAGTTCATCGCCGACGCCTCGCACGAACTGCGTACCCCGCTGACCACCATCCGGGGTTTCGCCGAGCTGCACCGCCAGGGTGCCGCGGCCTCGCCCGAGGAGACGGCCCGGCTGCTCCGCCGGATCGAGGACGAGGCGGCCCGGATGGGGCTGCTCGTCGAGGACCTGCTGCTGCTGGCCAGGCTCGACCGGGAACGACCGCTCACCCTGGCCCCGGTCGAGTTGCCGGTGCTGGCCAGCGACGCGGTGCAGGCGGCCAAGGTGTCCCGCACCGGGTTTGATGGAGACATCGAAACCTGGGAGGAACTCCAGCGATGCCCGCACCGAAGAAGTACAACGATGAGCTGCGTGAGCGTGCGACCCGGTTGGCGGTCGAGGCCCGTCGGGATCCCGCCAGTGCGGTAGGGGCGATCCGGCGGATCGCCGGCCAGCTCGGGGTGCATCCCGAGGCGTTGCGTGGGTGGGTGAAGAAGGCCGAGACCGACGCCGGTGACCGTCCGGGCGTCACCAGCAGCGACGCGGAACGCCTGGCCGCGTTGGAGCGGGAGAATCGTGAGCTGCGGCGGGCGAACCAGATCCTGCGCTCCGCGGCGTCTTTCTTCGCGGCCGAGTTGGACCGGCCGTCGCGATGAAGGTCGCGTTCGTCGACTCGCAGAAGGTCGAACACGGTGTCCAGCCGGTCCTGCGGGCGCTGCAAGGCACGCCAGCCGAGATCGCACCGTCGACCTACTACGCCGCCAGGACCCGCCCCGCCTCGGCCCGATCGAGGCGCGATGAGGAGTTGACCGCGCTGATCGAGCAGATTCACGCGGTCAACTACGGCGTCTACGGGGCTCGCAAGATCTGGCACGAGCTGCGCCGCCAAGGCGTCGAAGTGGCCCGGTGCACCGTCGAGCGGCTGATGCGCGAATCGGGACTGCGCGGGCTGTTGCGCGACAAGTCACCGCGTACGACCCGGCCCACCGCCGAGACCGGACGCCCTGCTGACCTGGTCAAACGTGACTTCACCGCCGTGCGGCCAAACCAGCTGTGGGTCGCCGACCTGACCTACGTGCGCACCAGCGTGGGCTGGGTGTACGCCGCGTTCGTCCTCGACGTGTACTCGCGCATGATCGTCGGCTGGCAGGTCTCCACCAGCCTCTACACGGATCTGGCGCTCGACGCGTTGAAGATGGCGATCTGGCGCCGCGAACACCAGGGCGCCGACCTGCGCAAACTGGTCCACCACTCGGACCGGGGAGTCCAGTATCGAGCGATTCGCTACAGCCAACGCCTCGCCGAGGCCGGCGCCGTCGCCTCGGTCGGGTCCAAGGGCGACTCCTACGACAACGCGATGGCCGAGGCGTTCAACTCCCTGTACAAGGCCGAACTCGTCCGCAACCGAGGTCCGTGGCGCGGACTCGACGACCTGGAGATGGCCACCGTCGAGTACATCGACTGGTACAACAACCGCCGGCTCCACGGCGAACTCGGACACGCCCCACCCGCCGAACACGAAACGCTACACGCAATGACCCAACCGGTCACCACACCCCTGAAAACCAGCTAACCAACTCTCCACCAAACCCGGGGCTTGACACACCGGCCGGCGAACATCCTCATTTCGGCATGGGCGCGTATCGGTACCTGCTCGCGCCGGGCGATCAGGTCACGGCGCCCGCGTAGGCTCGGGCGGACGGCTGCTCTTGACGGCGACGTCGAGTCCGACTGGCGTGCCGGACAGCATGCGCAGGACCTCGGTGGCGCGGGCCTCGTCGGTGCGGACGTCGTTGGGTCGCATTTCGGGAGTGTTCATCGGAACGATGCTAGGCGTACCCGCCGGTCCTGTCGGTGCTGCTGGGACCGGGGGGTCCTGGCCGCATGATTCGGCAGTACGGCGATCGACGGCTACGGCTAGTGATGAACCGCCAAGCAGACCGCGCATCGTCTGCGGCAGATCCGGACACCGAAAGGCTCACGAGGTCGTCTCTGAAGGACGATTCTGAGCAGTGCCGACGGGGGGATACCTGCTCGATCCAGGCGAGATGCGAGGCTGAGCATGTGATATACCCGCTCGCGCGCCGCATCTATGACACTTGCCATCTGACCGGACGGTTCCGCCTTCGATCGGGGCAGGTCAGCGAAGAGTACTTCGACAAGTACCTGTTCGAAGGGCAGCCGGATCTGTTGCGCGAGGTTGCCGAAGCGATGGTGGCCTTGCTGCCGGAGTGCGACGTGCTGGCCGGGATGGAGATGGGCGGTATCCCGCTTGCCACGGTGATGTCACAGCTGACGGGGCTACCCACAGTCTTCGTTCGTAAGCAAGAAAACCATGGCCCCTGGCGGGGCCACCCACAGGTGGGTGAAACTCGGTCGGCGGTGTCGCTCGCCGTCGCCGGTTGGGCTTGGTGCCCTCGCGGTGCCTGAAAGCAAGAATGGTGCGGGAGTCCGTCCCTGGTACCCCAGGTTGTTGCCCCCTGTGCACGTGTCTCAGTGTCATGAGTCTATGACGGGCTCTGCGAGCGACATCGCCCCTGGCTGGTGATCGGGACGGAGGCGTGTCGTTTGGACGTGTTGTACACGCATGTCGCGGGGATCGATGTGCATAAGAAGCAGGTCACAGTGACGGTGCGGACCCCGGATCCGCGGCGGCCGGCGCTGCGGCGGGAGAAGACCCGCACGTTCCGCACGTTTTACGCGGATTTGCTGGCGATGGGAGCGTGGCTGGCCGAGTGCGGGGTGACCCGGGCGGCGATGGAGTCGACTGGCGCGTACTGGTGGCCGGTGTACGCCGCGTTACGGGAAGCCGGCGGGCCGGACCTGACGATCGACGTGGTCAACGCGGCGCACGTCAAAGCGGTCCCGGGCCGCAAGACCGATGTCAAGGACGCGCAATGGCTGGCCCGGCTGTTGGAGGTCGGCCTGCTACGGGGCAGTTTCCTGCCGCCGGACGACATCCGCGAGATCCGGGACCTGACCCGGTATCAGACGAAGCTGACCGAGGAACGCTCCCGGGAGAAGCAGCGGCTGCTCAAGGTCCTGGAGGCGGCCGGGATCAAGCTGGACGTGGTCGCCTCCGATACGTTCGGCGTGTCCGGCCGGGCGATGCTGGACGCCCTCGTTGCCGGCGAGCGTGACCCGCAGGTCCTCGCCGGGTTGGCGCGTGGGGTGTTGCGGAACAAGACCGAGGACCTGCGGCTGGCGTTGGCCGGCCGGTTCACCGCCCATCACGGGCAGATGATCGGGTTCCACCTAGCCCGGCTCGACCACCTCGACCAGATGATCGACCAGGTCAAAGAGAAGATCGGCCACCCCGGGGCCCCGGGCACCAGCCGCCGGGCGGCGACCGAACCCGCCGGGCTGCTCGCCCCGTTCGCCGCGCAGATCCGGCTGCTGACCAGCATCCCCGGGATCAGCGACCGGGTCGCGGCGGTGATCGTCAGCGAGATCGGCGTGGACATGAGCCGGTTCCCGTCCGCGAAGCATCTGGCCGCGTGGGCCGGGCTCGCCCCGGGCAACAACGAGTCCGCCGGCCGGCGCCACCGGGCCCGGCACCGCAAAGGCAACACGCACGTCCAGTCGATCCTCATCGAGGCTGCCCTGTCCGCCTCCCGCACGCGGACCCGGCTCGGGGCCCGGTTTCACCGGCTGCACCGCCGCTTCGGTGGCAAGGCGAACAAGACCGCCGCCAAGAAGGCCGGATTCGCCGTCGCGCACACCCTCATCAAGGTCATCTGGACCGTGCTGGCCACTGGAAAGCCCTACACCGATCTCGGCCACGACTACTACACCCGCCGCGTCAACCCCGAGACCCACACCCGCCGACTGATCGCCCAACTCGAGGCCCTGTCCGGCAAGAAGATCGTCCTCGTCGACCACGACAACGGCCCGTACGACGACGACAGCCTCGGCAGCCACCACGACGGCGAGGCCGCCGCCTGAAACGGCCTACCAGCAGCACCCGCACACAAGCGGTGGGAAGAGCGCCGACAAGGCCGTTCTCCGGCAAAAGGTCAGACCACAAGGGCCGACAACGTGGTCGCTCTCCCCACCAACGACCCAGCTTGCCGCACCCCGGCCACCCACGGCAAGCACCTCACCATGCTCGGAAACCATCATGTCCCGGCTCCGCCGGGACGCTGCCGCGCACGTGCTCAAGGTTCGAGTTTCGTCTCAGCCAAGGAGTACGGCACCAACAAGGCCGCCGAGGGCGGCCCCGTGAACGGTCGGCGGGTCGTAGTGATCGAGGACGTCGTGACGACCGGAGGTGCCCTACTGAGGTCGTGCGGGCAGCTACGGTCCATCGGCGCCCAGGTGGAGACGGTGGTCTGTGCCATCGACCGTGAGCAGGGCGGTCGTGCGAGCTTGGCGGTCGAGGCGCTACAACTTCGCGCCGCTCTCACCCGCCGCGAACTAGAAGCTTCCCTGACGGCGTGACAGCTCTGGTGCCGCTCGACCAGCGGCAAATCAGTGCACCTGATCTTGGATAGGAATCGCTGGCGGGGATTTGGCGCGGCTGCCCTGTGCTTGTCGTGCAGGTGGGTCGTGGTGGGCGCTGCGGCGTCGTGGCGTATGACGAGAGCTTGGGTTTTGGCGGGCTGTGAGCAGGCCGTGACGACGGCGACGATGGCCTGTTTCGTCTTGCCGACGCCGTCACACGCGTTAGCTGGCTAGCTTTTCGCAGAGTGTCCAGATGGCGTCGCGGTTGCGTTGGTCGAGGACTGCGGTAGGCCATGGGGTGCGCTGGCATTTGCTGTTGACGTAGGTGCTGTGTAGGTCGGCGGCGTGAGGGCTCGATGCCAGGTAGATGCTGGAGCGGGAGGCTTTGACCAGGGCGCGTTGTCCGTAGAGGACCGGCATCAGCAGCCGTAGCAGCGGCACGATCGGGCGTGCTGCGGGTGGGTACGTGTCGACGGTGAGGCCCTGGTTCATCGACGTGTACGCGTGTCCGGGATACGCCACGTTGAGGTTTACTCCGCTGCCGCGCAGGCGCTCGGCGAATGTGTAGCTCATCGCCATCAGCGCCAGCTTCGTCTGGTTGTAGAACGACAGCCCGACGTACGATCGCTCGCCTTGCAGGTTGTCCAGGTCGATCCGGCCGCGTGGGACGCCGCCGGTGATGTTGATGACCCGGGCCGTTGTCACGCGGGACAACGCCGGCAGCAACCGGTGGATCAAGATATACGGCGCGAGCACGTTCGCGGCGAAGGTGGTCTCGACGCCGTCCTCGGTCAGTTCCCGCCTCGCCATGGTCACGCCCGCGTTGTTGATCAGTACGTCGAGGGTCCCAAGACGGTCCTCCACCTGGTCGGCCAAGTGGTGCAGGTCCCGTTGGCGCGTCATGTCCGCGGTCAGCGAGTCCACCTGGTCGTTGCCGGTGTCGCGGCGCAGTTCCTTGACGGCGTTCCGCGCCCGATCGGGGTCGCGTCCGACCACCAGGACTCGGGCGCCGAGGCGGGCCAGCCCTCGGGCGGTCTGCTTGCCGATTCCGCCGGTGCTGCCGGTCACCAGGACCGTCTTGCCACGCAGTGGTTCTGTCATGGCGGCCACTATACGACACCGAGTGACATATTCGTCATCTGATGTCGTGAAGTAGACTTCGGTGCGTGACTGGGTTGCGGGAGCGTACGCGGCGGGCGGTGCGGGCCGACCTCGCTGACGTAGCGCTGCGGCTGTTCGCCGAACAGGGCTTCGACCAGACCACCGTCGACGAGATTGCCCAAGCGGCTGGGCTCACCAAGCGGAGCTTCTTTCGCTACTTCCCGGCCAAGGAGGACGCGGTCTTCGGCGGTGTCGACGTCACCGGCGAGCAGGTCGTCGACGACATCCGCGCCCGTCCGGGCGACGAGGACCCGTGGCACTCGCTGCACCAGGTGCTGCGCCGGTGGCAGCAGCAAATCCACGCGTCCGAGCAGGCGCTGGCGAGCCTCCGCCTGATCGAGTCGACACCGTCACTGCGCGCACGCCTGCACGAGAAACGCGCGCACTGGCGGCAGCAGGTCAGCGACGCGCTGCGCGACCGGCCCGACGCGGGACTCGAAGCGTTCACCGCGGACCTGCTGACGAACGCCGCCACCGCTGCCCTGGACACTGTCTCGCATGAGTGGCTGCGCTCCGGCGGCACCGCCGACCGAGCAGCGTTGCTGGACCGCGCCTTCACCCTCATACGACCGGCGCTGCCGGCCCGTTGACGCGTGAGTCATCGAGACACACCTCGGCGATGAGATCGAGCAGGCACTGCGGCCGTGGACTGCCTCCGTTCGGCGCTGATCCAGCTGTGGTCATCTCCGCGGCCAGGCAGTTGCGCCTTGCACGATCGGATGTTCGTAGTTGGCCTGTGCTGCGGCCGGCAGGATTCTGGTCTGCGGGCGGGCGTTGCGGCAGGGAGAGTCAGGTAGCCGATGGGTTCCGTGGCCAGGCGTCGACGAACCGCTCCAAGAGTTCGGCGAGCGTGCGCGATTCCTCTGGGGTGAACTCGGCGAGGGCCTCGGCCACGCCTCGTCGACGCCGCTCATGGATGCCGGCGACGAGCTCTTTGCCAAGTGCGGTGAGGCGGATCAGGACGTACCGCGAGTCGCCCGGCGCCGGCTCCCGCTCGATGTACCCCTCAACGGTCAACTCTGTGGTCAGCCGGCTGGCGCGCGGCCGGTCCACCCCGATCGCATCGGCGACTTCCGAGATCGACAGGGCCGTACGGCAGCCGTCGAGGGCATCGAGGTAGCGATAGCGGGCGGCGTTCGTGGCAGATGCCGCTGCGGGATCGCCCTGCGCGGCCCGACGCTGGAGGCGGCGTGCCTGGTGATCCCGTCGGATCCGGACGAGGGCCATGGCGATGACCTCATCTGGTCCGCGCTCCTCCGCCGTCATGTCGACCAGGCTACAACAGTTGTAACTTGACAACTTAATTGCCGTTCCTGTTGCATCGGTTGCATGAATACAACTGATGGCGGGCGTCGCCAACCCCCGATCGGCTACGCCCTGCGCAAGCTCGACCGCCTGATCGAGGAACGGTTCGAACGCACTATCGGCAAGCGTGGCGTCACCCGCCGCCAATGGCAGCTGCTGAACGCCCTCGTCGACGGCGGCTACTCCTCGGCGGCACTCAACGATACGTTGGCGCCATTCCTCGACCGGGCGGCCGGTGAGTCCGTCCAGCAGCACATCGACCCGCTGATGCAGCAAGGACTCGTTCACCACGACGGCGACGCCTTCACCCTCACCGACGCCGGACGCGGCCTTCTCCGAAGCCTGGCGACCGATGTTCAGGCCCTACGCGAGCTCACCGCCGCCGGCCTCGACGAGCGGCAGTACGAACAAACGGTCGCCAACCTCCAGACCATGATCCACAATTTGGAGGGCGCGCGATGAGCGAGCCGGACCAGTCCTGAGCCGTCCACTCATCGGCCGTTCAGGGAGCCGGCCGGCGCCGAGGCCGCCAGGAAGCGTGACGGCTCCGGTCGGTGGCGGCGGGCGCGGACGAGGGCTGGGGCGAAAGGGGCGTCAGCCTGCCGCGCCAGCGGCGGCTGCCGCCGCTGCTGATCGCGCGACCGTCATCGATGATCCTCTGGATCGCGTTTGCCGCCCATACCGATCGGCGGAATTCGGCGAAGCGGTTGCGTACCTGCATGGGCGGTAGATCCGGCACGATGTGCTGTTCCCAGTTCAGTGCGCTGACCAGGCCGCACAGCGCGGCTGTCCGCGCATCAACGCGGTCCGGTCGGGTCGCAGCAGAGCGAATCTGTTGGCGGGCCTCGGTCTTGGCTGATGGTTCCGAGCCGTCCTGCGTGGGATAGCGGGTACGGGGCACCACCTTCAACACCCTGTCGGTCTCGCGCCGGAGTGTGGCTGCGTCGATGAGTTGGCTCAGCACGGCCGAGCGCACGTCCTTGGTGAGCCGAATGATCCATTCTCTGGGCGCGCGGGCCCGGCGGTCGTGTTGCAGGTGGTGGAGTGCGGAGTCTGTCAGCGGGACACCGGTGGGGGTCGGATTTGTGACCACGACGTCTTTTCCGACAACGTCGATGCGCTCCGCCAGGGCCAGGTCCGTGAGCAGCGCGCCGGCCAGGCCGTAGTCGAGGTTCGCGTCGGTGCCTCTGGCCACTCCGTCGTTGTCGTAGGCGAGCAACGCGATCAGCTCGGCAAGGGACATGCTGGCCATGATTGAACGGTAGCCGGCGAGTGCTGGGGGGCCGAGGATCCACTGCCTTCGGCAGCTCGGCGGGCGGGTGGGCCGGCTGCCGCCCGCCGAGCGGTTGCTCAACGGTGGCTTTCCATCATGGACCTGAGCGCGTCGAGCGTGGACTGGTGCGGCTGGTCGATGACGGCCTTCGACTCGTCCACGAGGCTGGTCAGGCGGGCCGTCTCGGCGTCGGTCAGGTGCTTGGCGACGTCGGTTGCGGCGATGTTGACGCGCAGGTGGTCGGGGTTGCTCGTGCCGGGGATGACGACCATGGCGGGGGAACGGCGCAGCAGCCAGGCCAGCGCGACCTGGGCTGGCGTGGCACCGAGGCGCTCCGCGGGGCCGACCAGCTCGTCGTAGCCGGTGAGTCGTCCGGATGCGAGGGGGTGGTAGGGGACGAAGATGATGCCCTGTGCCTCGCAGTCGGCGAGGACCTGGACGCCGCTGCGGTCGAGCAGGTTGAAGCGGTTCTGCACGGCGGCGATCGGTGTCATCTTCTGTGCGCGGGCCAGCATCTCCGGCGATGCGCCGGAGAGCCCGATGCGGCGGATGAGCCCCTGGTCACGTAGCTCGACGAGCACGCCGAGTGAGTCCTCCAGCGGCACCTCGCTGCGCGATGCCGCATAGTCGCCGGCGAGCCGCAGGTACGTCAGCTCGCTCACGTCCGTACCCAGGTCGGCCAGCGCCTCGTGGACCTGCTGGCGGACCGTGTCCGGATGGTCGGTGACGATCCACGACCCGTCCGGGCCGCGCCCGGCGCCGACCTTGTTGCCGACGATCACCCCCTCCGGGAACGGCCGCAGCGCCTCCGCGATCAGCCGGTTCACCGTACGCGGCCCGTACGCGTTCGCGGTGTCGAAGAACGTGACTCCCAACTCGACCGCCAGGCGCAGCGTCCGCCGCGCCGATTCCGGGTCGTCCGGCGGCCCCCATACGTTCGGCCCGGCGAGCTGCATGGCGCCATATCCGACACGATTCACTGCTACCCCCTTTGTATCACTGCTACGGCGTTTTGCGTAGCGGTGCGCGTCTCATTGATACGCCAAATGCCGTAGCATTGCAACCGTGGACGACGCGAAGACCCGTACTCGACGGCAGATCATCGAGGTGGCGGCGGGCATCCTGGAACGGGAGGGTGTGCAGGCCGTCTCCACCCGCTCGGTCGCCGCGGCGGCCGGCATCCGCGCCGCCTCCCTCTACCAACTCTTCGGCGACAAGGATGGTCTCCTCGCGGCCCTGGCCATCCATGCCTTCGACCTGTACCTCGCCGAAAAACACACTCTGGCGCGCTCCGGCGACCCGGTCGACGACATGCGCCGCGGCTGGGACATGCACGTCGACTTCGGTCTGCGCCACCCCGCCCTCTACCTGCTGATGTTCGGCCCCGACCGCCCCGGCCGCCGCCCTCCCGCCGCCGACCAGGCACACGACCTGCTGCTGACGTTTCTCGACCGCATCGCCTCGGCCGGCCGCCTCCGGGTCCCACCCGACCTCGCCGCCCAGCTCGCGGTGGCGGCCGTCACCGGTGTGACCCTGTCGCTGATCGGCGCGCCCGCGGAGAAGCGCGACCCGGAAATCTCAACGAAGATGCGCGATACCCTCATCGGCTCCCTGACCAGCGATCCGCCCTCGGCAACGGACTCCGGCCTCGCCTCCCGGGCCCTCGCCCTCGACGCCGCCCTCACCACCGCAGGCGAGGCCACTCTCCCGCTCCGCTCGACCGAGATCGCCCTCCTGCGCGACTGGCTCCGCCAGCTTGCCCGCTGACCCGGAAGCTTGTGCGGGCATGTCAGGTCTGTCGAGTTTCGGTAACCGAGCTGAGATGGCTACCTGCGTCCGGTACGGGGTCGGCCGTCGAAGGTGATCTCGAAGGCGTACGGGCCGCTCTCCAGCGGATGGCCCGGCGTCTGCGTCCGGTGCCCGTGGGGTCCGGGGCCATCACCGCCAGGTACACGCACGTGAGCGCGGCCCCTTCGTGGGGGAAGTGGCGACGGGCGCGGACCGCCTTGCGGATACGGGTGTTGACGCTCTCGATCGCGTCCGGTGGGGCCCCGCGATCGTGCGGATCTCACCGGCCCACAGCCCGAGGAAGTCCCGGTGGTCAGCGGTCTCGGTGCGGATGCCGTTGCGGGAGTTCCCGCTGCGTCGGCGGCCGGGTCGTGCCGGTCGTAGCCGAGGTGGTCGGTGATCCCGCCCTCCGGGCCCCGCCTCATGGGCGCATGATGCGTGGTGCGCCGAGGTCCCGATTGTCGATGTGGACATCGGCCCGATGCTGTGGATGGCACACGTCGAAGTAGATGCGTTGGGCATCTGTGTAGCGACGAACGCCGGGGTGCTCCGGGTCGGGCGGTGTCCCGTCGCGCGCCGCCATGCGCCGTGCTGTCTCAGCGAAGGGCACGTCCAGGAAGACCGTCAGGTCCCAGGCCGTGACCAGCTCGTCGCGGTGTAGGAAGAGCCCGTCGACGACGAGTACGGCGGCGGGCGGCGCCACGAGCGGTTCCGGGTCCAGCGGGGTGTCGGTGGCGAGGTCGAGCGCGGCCTTCCGGTAGAGCCGGGTTCCGCCGGGGCCGAGGGGATCGAGGACGTCGGCGCGGAATCTCGGATAGTCGAAGGCGTGCCGCCAGAATCCTTCCGGCGATTCCCGTCCCTGCTGATATCGGACCGCGCGAGGATTGTGGAAGCTGTCGAGGGAGATTCGGACGACGGAGCGGCCGGACGCGCGAAGTTCGGTGGCGAGTTCGTCTGCGAACGTGCTCTTCCCGGATCCGTCCGGCCCATCGATCCCCACACGTGTGCAGAGGTCGTCGCGGGGACCGGGTAGGAGGCCGGTTACCCGGCGGATGACCTCGCGCCGTTCGGCTGAAGTGATCATCCGACGAGCGTTTCATGCTGACGCATCGGCCGCTTCACGCCGTTTCGGGTGGTGTGGCGGCGAACAGCTGTGCGACCAGTTGGCGGCGGCTGCGCACGGAGGTCTTGGCGAAGATGGCCTTCAGGTGGTCCTGGACCCTCAGGTTGGTCAGCGAGAGGATGCGGGCGATGTCGCTGGTGCTCCTGCCGCGGACCACGTGCAGGGCCACCTCCATTTCCCGGGGCGTCAGGCCGTAACCGATGAGTGCGATGGGCACGACTTCCGCCGGCGACGCGACGGTGGCGACGACGCATATCTCGGCCGCCCGCATGAACGCCGCGCATCCCCAGCGCCCACCCTGGGCGTCGAAGTTCGCCCGCAGCTCGTCGCCGAACCCGGCGGGCAGGAGCTGTTCCCGGTAGCGGATGCTCT